>SCVN01000022.1 GCA_004296885.1 Nitrospirota bacterium
CCGATCGTCGGGGACTGCAAGTCCGTCCTGCGGGAGTTGGTCCAGATTCTGCGGGCCACGGTCAACGGGGATCAAAAGGATTTGCGGAAACCCTGGCTGGACCAGATCCGCGAGTGGCAGCGGGCGCACCCGTTGGCGTATGAGCAGGACCCGAACGGGGAAATCAAGCCTCAGCATATCATCAAGCGTGTCTTTGAGCTCACAAAAGACCGGGACCCGATCGTGGCGACGGACGTCGGGCAACACCAGATGTGGTCGGCCCAGTACTTCAAGCTGGCCAAGCCGAACCGGTGGTTGACCTCCGGCGGACTGGGAACCATGGGATTCGGTTTTCCTGCCGCCATGGGCGCCCAAGCGGCGTTTCCGGGCAAGCTGGTGCTGTGCATCGCGGGCGATGGCAGTTTCCAGATGAACACCCAGGAACTGGCCACGGCGGTGGTGAGCAAGCTGCCGGTGAAGGTCTTTATCGTGAACAACCGGTTCCACGGGATGGTCCGTCAGTGGCAGGATCTGTTCTACGAGGGCCGCTATGCCTCCAGCTATCTGGACAAGACTCCCGACTTTGTCAAGCTGGCGGAGGCTTACGGGGCCGTGGGGCTGCGCGCGAGCAAGGTGTCTGAGGTGGACGACGTGATCCGCGAAGCCATGGCCGTGGACAAGCCGGTCCTGATCGACGTGCCCGTGTATCAGTATGAGAATTGCTACCCGATGATTCCGGCCGGGGGCTGCAACCACGAAATGATCCTGACCGATCCGCCGGAGTTGAAGAAACAGCAGCCGGCCGGCTCGAAGGTGGCCGGCGAAGATAAGGACACGGTGCTGACCGCCTAGCGGTCGCCGGATACACACATGGGTCACATCATTTCCGTCATCGTCGAGAACAAGTTCGGAGTCCTGTCGCGGGTGGCGGGCCTGTTCAGTGGACGTGGCTTCAACATCGAGAGCCTCTCGGTGGCCCCCACGCTGGACCCCTCCATGTCCATGATGACGATCGTAACCACAGGCGACGATCGGATCATCGAGCAGATCGTCAAGCAGCTCAACAAGCTGATCGACGTGATCAAGGTCGTGGACCTCAACGAGAGTGAGTTCGTCGAGCGCGAAACGGCGCTCATCAAGGTCCACACCAAGCCGGAGGACCGGGCGGAGGCGCTGCGGATCGCGGACATTTTTCGCGCCAGAGTGGTCGACTCCACGCCGACGACCTACACGATCGAAATCACCGGCGACACGAACAAGATCGAGGCGATCATCAACCTGCTGCAGCCGCTCGGCATCAAGGAACTGGCCAGGACCGGACGGGTGGCGATCGCGCGGGAGCCGGTCCGTCCTGCGGCGACGCAGCCGAAGCGCGTCGCCAAAGAATAACGTCCGCATCGTCGAACTGGAATCTTATGCCGCCGGCGCCCTGTGCCGGCGGCTTTTACCCGGGAGTCAGTGATGAAAATTTATTACGATCAGGATGCCGACCTGCAGCAAATCAAGGGCAAGAAGGTGGCGATCATCGGCTACGGCAGCCAGGGCCATGCCCACGCCAATAATTTGAAGGACAGCGGCGTGAGCGTCGTGGTGGGGCTGCGCGAAGGCGGATCGTGGCGGAAAGCGGAAGCGAGCGGCCTCAAGGTCATGCCGGTCGCCGATGCGGTGAAAAGCGCGGATGTGGTGATGATCCTGGCGCCGGATGAAGCGCAAGCCGCGATCTATCGCCACGACATCGCTCCGTATCTCAAGAACGGGGCCTATCTGGCCTTCGGCCATGGCTTCAACATCCACTTCGGCCAGATCGTGCCGCCGGCCGGCGTCAATGTGTTCATGGTGGCGCCCAAAGGGCCCGGCCACTTGGTCCGCTCGGAGTATACGAAGGGCAGCGGCGTCCCCTGCCTGCTTGCCATTCATCAAGATCCCAGCGGGAACACGAGGGCCGTGGGCTTGGCCTATGCCAGCGCCATCGGGGGCGGGCGGGCCGGCGTGATCGAAACGAACTTCCGCGAAGAGACCGAGACCGACTTGTTCGGCGAGCAGGTGGTCTTGTGCGGCGGCCTGACCGCGCTCATCCAGGCGGGCTATGAGACACTGGTGGAAGCCGGGTATTCGCCCGAGATGGCCTATTTCGAATGTCTACACGAAGTGAAGCTGATCGTGGACCTGATTTACGAGGGCGGCATCGCCAACATGCGGTACTCGATCAGCACCACGGCCAAGTACGGGGACGTGACGCGGGGGCCCCGGATCGTCACCGAGGATACCAAGAAGGAAATGAAGAAAGTCCTGGAAGAGATTCAGAGCGGACGGTTCGCCCGAGAGTGGGTGCTGGAGAATCAGGCCAATCGCCCGGTCTACAATGCCTTGTTGGCGAAGGGGGAGGCCCATCCGATCGAAGCAGTCGGCGGCAAGCTCCGGGCGATGATGCCCTGGCTCAAGAAGGGCAAGCTTGTCGACAAGGCGAAGAACTGACGGGGCCGGCTCGGCCTGCCTGCATCCAGAGGCTTGTGAATGGACCGCGCAGTCGGCATCCCGATCGTCAAAGAAGGCTTTCCGTTCGTCCTGGGCGCCGGCGGGCCGGCCGTCCTGGCCGTCAGCCTTGGATGGACCGGCCCGGCGCTGGCCTTGGGAGCGGCGGCGTTGTTTATCGCGTGGTTCTTCCGGAATCCCAAGCGGGTGGCGCCTCCTTCGCTCCATGCGGTCGTGGCGCCGGGCGACGGGAAAGTCATTGCGGTGACCGAGGAGTATGAGCCTCGGTTTCTGAAAGACCAGGGGATCCGGGTCAGCATTTTTCTGAACATTTTTAACGTGCACGTCAACCGGATTCCGTGCCAGGGCACGGTGGAAGACGTGGCCTATCAACCGGGGACCTTCGTTGCGGCGAATCGCCCGGATGCAACGCTGCGGAACGAGCAGAACGCATTGATGATCCGGACCGCGCAAGGGGCCAAGGTGCTGTGCGTGCAGGTGGCGGGGCTGATCGCGCGTCGGATCGTCTGTTGGGTTTCTCCCGGCGACCGCGTGGCCTGCGGGGAACGGTACGGTCTGATCCGGTTCGGATCGCGGATGGACATGTTTTTGCCGGCGGGCACGAAGGTGCTGGTGGGGGTCGGCATGCATGTGAAAGGGGGCGAGACCATTCTCGCCGAGTTGGGGTAGGGAAACCGTCATGCGGGGGCCCTTCATGAAGGACAAGGATAACAAGCCGGTGGCCAAGGAATTGAAGCGCAAACGGGCGGTGTATCTGATTCCGAATCTTTTGACCACCGGGAATCTGTTCAGCGGGCTGTTCGCGATTCTGGCCGTCTTCGACGAGCACTATCTGGCTGCGGCGGTGGCCATCCTCGTCGCACTCGTTTTTGACATGTTGGACGGGAAGTCCGCACGGTGGACGAACAGCACCAGCCAGTTCGGGGTGGAGTATGACTCCCTGGCCGATCTGGTGGCTTTTGGCGTGGCGCCGGGGCTGTTGATGTATGGCTGGGGGTTGAAGGCCCAAGGCATGCTGGGCGCGGCGGTCATGTTCGCGTTTGTGGCCTGCGGCGCATTGCGGCTGGCCCGATTCAACGTGATGGCCACCGTCAGCGAGAGCAAGTATTTTACCGGCTTGCCGATTCCGGCCGCGGCCAGCGTGGTCGCGACGCTGATCATCTTCGACCATCACGTCGTCGGGTTGCCGGTGGAAAACAAACCGCTGGCGGTCCTCGTCATGACGCTCGTGCTGGCGTTCTTGATGGTCAGTACGGTCAAGTACCGGAGTTTCAAGGATTTGAAGTTCAGGCCGGGCCACCATTTCAACTATCTGGTCTGGGCGATCCTGGGGATCATGCTCGTGATCGCCTGGCCGCAGTTGATGCTGTTCCTGGTCTTCGCCGGCTATGCGGCGCTGGGGCCCGTCGAAAAGGCGGTGAGCCTGGTGGCCAGAGCGTTCGGCAAGAAGAGCGGCCAGGATCAGGCGGCGTTGGAGTCGAAAGAGTCGTAGTTGAGCGGCGTCGAAGAGGAGTAGTAGGCGGTCCCGACGGACCGGAGAGAGCTGGTGGGTGGTGCGAACCAGCCCGTCGGCCGCTGAACTCGCCTCGGAGCCGAGCCCGTGAAGTCCTCCGGATGGTAATGGGCTCCGCGTGACCCACGATAAGGGTCCAATGAAGGGCGCCGGAGTTTCAATCGGAAACTCCGATGCCGAAGCAGGGTGGTACCACGGAGCGCGATGAGCCTTCGTCCCTGGGCTATGGGGGGAAGGCTTTTTTTATTGGAGGAGGGCAGGGCCATGACGCGCATGATCCGAATCTTTGACACCACCTTGCGGGACGGGGAACAGTCGCCAGGGGCGAGCATGAACCTGGAAGAGAAGCTCATGATCGCCAAACAATTGGCCCGCCTGGGGGTGGATATCATCGAGGCGGGTTTTGCCTACAGCTCGCCCGGCGATTTCGAGGCGGTCCGGCAGGTCGCCCAGGAAGTGGAGGGGCCCACGATTTGCAGTTTGGCTCGGGCGAGGCCCGAAGATATCGACCGGGCGTGGGAAGCGCTGAAGGGCGCGCCGAAGGTGCGCATCCATACGTTTCTCTCGACCTCGGACATTCATCTGAAGCACCAATTCCGGATGAGTCGCGAGGAAGCGTTGAAGCGTGCGGTTGAGATGGTGCAGCGGGCGCGAGGCCACGTCGAAGACGTGGAGTTTTCGCCGATGGACGCCAGCCGGTCGGACCCGACCTACCTCTATGAGGTGATCGAGGCGGTCATCGCCGCCGGGGCCGGCACGGTCAACATTCCCGATACGGTGGGTTACACGAGTCCGCAGGAGTTCGGCCGGCTGATCCGCGGGATCCGAGAGAAGGTGAAGAACAGTGACCGGGCGGTCATTTCGGTCCACTGCCACAATGACTTGGGGCTGGCCGTGGCTAACTCCCTGGCGGCGGTGTTGGAAGGGGCCGGGCAGGTGGAGTGCACCATCAACGGGATCGGCGAGCGGGCAGGCAACGCCTCGCTGGAAGAGATCGCGATGGGGCTGCGGACCCGCAAGGACTTCTACGGGGCCGATACCAACATCCGAACGGAGGAAATCATCAAGACCAGCCGCCTCGTCAGCAAGATCACGGGGATGGCGGTGCAGCCGAACAAGGCCATCGTGGGCGCCAATGCCTTCGCCCACACCTCCGGCATCCACCAGGACGGTCTCCTCAAAGAGAAGAGCACCTATGAGATCATGCGTCCCGAATCGGTGGGGTTGACCCAGAGCAAGCTCATCATGGGGAAGCTGTCGGGCCGGCATGCGTTCCGGCAGAAGCTCGAGGAACTGGGGTACAAGCTGTCCGACGAGGAGGTCAATCACGCCTTCACGCGGTTCAAACGGCTGGCGGATCAGAAGAAGGAAGTCTACGAAGAAGACTTGGAAGCCATCGTATCGGACGAGGTGTCGAAGATTCCGGAGCGCTATGTGCTCAAGTCGCTCTATGTCGAGAGCGGCACGAGCAAGACTCCCACGGCGACGGTCGAACTGGAGATCGACGGGCAGCCGGTGAAGCAGACCGGGACCGGCGACGGGCCGGTGGATGCGGCCTATCGCACCATCGCCGCCATGACCCAAACCAAGAGTTGCCTGCTGGGTTACTCGGTGGAGGCGATCACCGGAGGTACCGATTCGCAGGGCGAGGTTTCCGTGCGGCTGCAGGAAGACGGGAAGACGGCCAGCGGACACGGATCCGATACCGACATCATCGTGGCCTCCGCGCGGGCCTATCTCAACGGGTTGAATAAGCTGGCGTTCTGGGCTTCGAAACACTTTGATCCAGGGCAGAAGGCCGGCTTGATTTACCAATAATGCGGCGGTACAGTGGCGCCGCATCAGTCGGTATGGGAGTCGAACGAGGAGTGAAGGAATGAAGGCGCAGATTGCGGTCTTGGCCGGTGACGGTGTAGGAAAAGAAATTGTCCCCGAAGCGGTCAAACTGCTTCAGGCGGCGGCGGAGAAGTTTCACCATACGTTCACGTTTGTGCCGGCCCATGTCGGCGGCTCGGCGATCGACGCAGTCGGCGTGCCCTTGCCCGACGAGACCCTGGCGCTGGCCAAGTCGAGCGATGCGGTGTTGCTGGGCGCCGTGGGAGGGCCGAAGTGGGAAGGGTTGGATTATAAGATCCGACCCGAACGGGCATTGCTCGGGCTCCGCGAACAGTTGGGGCTGTTCGCAAATCTCCGTCCGGCCAAGTTGTATTCCATGTTGAGCGACGCCTCCACGTTGAAGCGCGAGGTCATCGAGGGCATTGATCTGCTGGTCGTGCGCGAGCTGACCGGCGGGATCTATTTCGGGAAACCGAAAGGCATCGAGAAGACCCCGGACGGTGAACGGGGCGTCAATACGGAAGTCTATACGACCCAGGAGATCCAGCGCATCGCCAAGGTCGCATTCGAGGCGGCTCGAATGCGGCGGCGCAAGGTCACCTCCGTGGACAAGGCCAATGTGCTGGAATCCTCGGAACTGTGGCGGCGGGTGGTCATCGACGTCCACCGGGGCTATCCGGACGTGGAACTGAGCCATATGTATGTAGATAACTGCGCGATGCAGTTGATCCGCAATCCCAAGCAATTCGACGTACTGGTGACCAGCAACTTGTTCGGAGATATCTTGAGCGACGAAGCGGCGATGTTGACCGGCTCCATCGGCATGCTCCCTTCCGCCAGCATCGGCGCGAAGGCGGGGATGTATGAGCCGATCCATGGGAGCGCGCCCGACATTGCCGGAAAAAATGTGGCGAATCCCATCGCGACGATCGCCTCCGCCGCCATGCTCCTGTCCTACCAACTTCGTCTGGACAAGGAAGCAGAGGCCATTGAACGGGCGATCCAGCAAACCTTGGAGCAGGGCTATCGGACCAAGGATATTCAGGGCCCCGGGACCAAGCTGGTCGGGACGGTCGAAATGGGCGATGCCATCCTGAAGAATTTCCGGCAAGGCTGAGGCATAGCTGTCTGATGCTTGCATGCGCCAAATCCGGGACGATCGGAACGGTGGCCGGCACCGGGGAGCCGGGCCATGCGGGAGACGGGGGGGCTGCTACCCTGGCTTGCCTGAACGAGCCCAAGAGTCTCGCGGTGGCCAAGGGCTGCCTGTACATTGCGGACAGCGAGAATCACGTCATTCGGAAAGTCGACCTGGCAAGCGGGCTCATCAGCACCGTGGCCGGATGTCCGGCTGGCATCACGCCGGTTCCTGTGGACACAGTGGCGGCCGACGAGTCGTTCGACGACGATCCGCTCGGCGGGCCCAGCCAGGCCATGCCGGAGAAGTTTGCTCAACTCGGAGACTTGAGCGGGACCGTTCGGTTCGTGGTGGGCACTGCGCCCAAAACCGGACGGTTCGAAGGCGATGGGGGGCCGGCGACGAAGGCGACGTTGAACTTTCCCTCCGCGGTGGCGTTGGATCGGCAAGGCAACCTCTACATTGCCGACACGATGAACCATCGGGTGCGGCGGGTGGATGCGGTGACCGGTATCATCACCACCGTGGCTGGCACGGGCCAGCATCGCTGCTCCGGGGACGGGGGGCTTGCGGCCGCCGCCGCTTTGAATGAGCCTTCCGCGCTGGTGGTGGACGATCAGGGCAACCTGTTCATTGCGGACCAGAGCAATAACCGAGTGCGCCGGGTGGATGTGCAGACCGGCGTGATCACCACGATCGCCGGCACGGGGCAAGCGGCCTACACAGGAGATGGGGGGCCGGCCACGGACTCGGGGCTGGCCGGGCCCAGTGGCCTCGCGCTCGGTCCGGATGGTATGCTCTACGTGGCCGATACATTCAACGGGCGGATCCGCATGGTCGATCTGTCCACCGGCCTGATTGCGACGGTCGCCGGAGACGGGGGCGAGTACCGGTACCAGGGGCATCCGCAGGAGTTCTCGACGAGTCTCTCCCGCCCCTACGGGATCGCCCTGGATGGGGAGGGCCATATCCTGGTCACGGATTCGGACAGTCATCTGATCCGGCGATGGGATCGGCGGAAGAAGATCATCACACTCGTTGCGGGAAACGGCCTGGCCCGGTTTCACGGAGATGGAGGGCCGCCGCAAGAGAGCAGCCTCAACTATCCCTTCGGGGTGGCGGTGGACGAAACGGGCAACGTCTATATCGCCGATACGTTCAATCATCGGATCCGGATGATTGCGGCTTAGCCTGGTGCTGGAAAAGGGACTTGCCAGATGTTGAAGAAGAAAGCGGCCTATCAGGTGGCGGTGGTCGGCGCGACCGGAGCGGTCGGGGCCGAAATGATCCAGGTGCTGGAGGAGCGGAAGTTTCCGGTCGAGTCGTTGCATGCGCTGGCCTCGTCCCGTTCGGCCGGCGGCACGGTGTCGTTTCATGGCTCGGACGTGACGGTCGCGGAGCTGACGAAGGACTCCTTTGCCGGCATCGACATCGCCCTCTTCTCGGCCGGCAGCGACGTCAGCAAGGAATATGCGCCGATCGCGGTCAAAGCCGGTGCGGTGGTGATCGACAACAGCGCCGCCTGGCGGATGGACAAGGACGTGCCGCTCGTGGTGCCGGAGGTGAATCCCCACGATCTGGCCAAGCACAAGGGCATTATCGCGAACCCGAATTGCTCCACGATCCAGATGGTCGTGGCGCTGAAGCCGTTGCACGACGAGGCTCGGATCCAGCGCATTGTCGTGACCACGTTCCAGTCCGTGTCCGGGACCGGCAAGGAAGCCATGGAAGAACTGATGGAGGAGTCCAAGGCGCTCCTCAGTTTCGGTCAGCCGGAGCCGAAGGTCTATCCCTATCAGATCGCGTTCAACTGCCTTCCTCATATCGACGAATTCCTGCCGACGGGCTATACGAAGGAAGAGATGAAGATGCTCCACGAGACCAGGAAGATCATGGGGGATGCGACTATCCGGGTCACGGCTACCACGGTCCGGGTCCCGGTCTATATCGGCCATTCGGAGGCGGTCAATATCGAGACGGAGCGAAAACTCACGGCCAATGAGGCGCGGGCGCTCCTCTCGACCGCGCCGGGGGTACAGCTCTACGACGATCCGGCCCATGCCCTGTACCCGATGCCGCTGCTCGCGGCCGGGCAGGACGATGTCTATGTCGGCCGCATCCGGGAAGACGAGTCCATTCCCAACGGGCTGAATCTGTGGGTGGTGGCGGATAATCTCCGGAAGGGAGCGGCGCTGAACGCCGTCCAGATTGCCGAACTGTTGGTGCGGTAACGATGCAGGATTGGAGCGGCCTGGGCAAATGGCTGCTGGCGACCGGCGGCTTGCTTGCGCTGCTTGGGGCGTTCCTGCTCGTGGCCGGGAAGTGGTCCGCGGAAGGAAGCCCCGGCTGGCTGAGTTGGTTTGGCAAACTCCCCGGCGACATTCTGATCAAGCGGGATCACGTCACATTCTATTTTCCCCTGGCCACCTGCCTGCTGCTCAGTCTGCTGGTCAGCCTTGTGCTCTACCTGCTGTCCAAGCGATGATGGCCCGGCCCCTCAGTGTCCTGCTCGGGTGTTTGTGCCTCGTCACGGCCGTGCCTGCTTGCGGGCAGGCGGAAGATGCCATCCGTGTATTGCTTGCCCAGGATGCATCACTGATCCAGGTCTCCACCGAACGGCGTTTGTCGGTACAGGGCGCCGGCGGCCACGAGCGCGTCTTCACGGACTCCATCATTATTGCCGCCTCGCCTGATGGCACATGGAGCCTCAACGGCGAGGTTCTCTCCGGGACCGGGCTGATGCTCTCGGGCAGCGGAGCGGGCCTGACGTTGCGGGTCGGGCAAGGAATCGAATCCAACGCCGCCCCCCTTGTCGTGAGCGGAACCTTGCGGGTTTTGCGTGGAAAGGGCCCTGGCAGCGTGGCCGTCGTCAATCACGTGGATGTGGAGGAGTATGTCAAAGGCGTGGTGCCGGCCGAGATGAGTGCCGCCTGGCATCCGGAGGCGCTGAAGGTCCAGGCCGTGCTGGCCAGGACCTATGCCCTCTACCAGCGTCAGGCGAACCGGGAGCGGGAGTATGACGTGGTTGCGAGTACGCTGGATCAGGTGTATCGGGGCCGCCAGGGGGTGGATCAGCGGGTCCAGGACGCAGTGGAGTCCACCAAAAGTCTTGCGTTGACCTATCAAAACGAGCCGATCCTGGCCGCATTTTCCTCGACGGCTGCCGGACCGACCGAGGATGCGATGAATGTGTGGTCCAAGGACTTGCCCTATTTGAAGGGCGTCGACTGTCCCTTCGATGCCAATTCGCCTTACTACCAATGGCGCGCCGAGTTCAAGCTGCAAGACTTGGAAGACAAGCTCGGCCGGCAGGGCCTCGCGATCGGCACGATCGCGAACCTGACGCCCTTGGCCTACAGCGCCGCTGGGCGAGTGGCCAGATTGCGCATCCTCCATTCCCAGGGCGAGTTGGTGCTGCGGGGCGAGGATCTGCGGCGGCTCGTGGGCTATGGGGTGATCCAAAGCACCCAATTTGAAGTCGAGTCCATCGGCAAGACCGTGGTCCTCTCCGGGCGGGGCGCCGGCCACGCGGTCGGGCTTTGCCAATGGGGAGCAAAGGAGATGGCCGACCTGGGGTATCGGTTCGACACGATTCTGCGCTACTATTTCCCTGGCACGGAACTCAAGACCGTGCGCGGCGCGGCGCGCTCGCCCGGTCCAAGCCCTGACTCCCGCTGATGCAGCTCGCCGAGTTCGACGTTCCTTTTGACCCTTCCCTCATTGCCGATCGCCCCGCCGAGCCTCGGGATCAGGCCCGTCTGCTGGTGGCGCCCCAATCGGGCGGGCCGTTATCCCATAAGAAGGTGGCGGACTTGCCGGCCCTGTTGGCCGAGGGAGATCTCTTGGTCGTCAACGACAGCAAGGTCCTGGCCGCCAGGTTGACCGGACGGAAGCGGCCGGGAGGCGGGAAAGTCGAACTGCTTCTGGTGAGGCCGCTCGGCCCCGATATCTGGGAAGCCTTGATCAAGGGACGGATGAAGCCGGGGCAAGTAATCGACCTGGATGCCCGGACGAGCGTGACCGTTCTTGCACAGGGCCCGACAGGCAGTACGGTACAGTTCTCGTCCGCGCAGCCGGCTGCCGATGTCATGAATCTGCTCGGCCAAATGCCGTTGCCGCCCTATATCAAACGAGAACCGGTCGATCAGGATCGCACCTGGTATCAGACCATCTTTGCCCGGCCGGAAGGCTCGATCGCCGCGCCAACCGCGAGCCTGCACTTTACGGAAGGGCTCCGCGAGGCCTTGCGAGAACGGGGGATCGGGCTGGCCACGGTGACGTTGCACGTCGGCCCCGGCACGTTCAGGCCGGTGACGGCCGACCGGATCGAGGACCATGTCATGCATCCAGAGCGCTTTGAGGTTCCGGCGGAAACGGTCGAGGCAATCAGACGAGCAAAGGCGGCAGGCAAGCGGGTGGTGGCGGTGGGAACGACCGTCGTGCGGACGCTGGAGGCTTCAGGCAATGAGGCGGGCATGGTCCGGTCGATGACCGGAGACACGGCGCTCTTTATTACCCCCGGTTATCGGTTCCGCGTCGTGGACGCGCTGATGACTAACTTTCATCTGCCCCGCACGACGTTGGTCATGCTGGTTTCGGCTTTCGTGGGCTTGGACCGGCTGCGGGAAATCTATCGAGAGGCGGTGCAGGAGCGGTATCGGTTCTATTCGTATGGCGACACGATGCTGATTCTTTGAAGAGGCCGCCAGTTATCAGCATTTAGCCTGCAGCGGGGGGAGAAGAAATGCTTCTTTTAGGCTGATAGCTGAACGATGATGGCTTCTTTACAGCAGTTCCTTGTGGATTTCGATGGGGACGCGGGCTTTCAAAGATTGCGTATAAGCCACCAGTGCCCGCTGTTGTTTCTGGAACAGGAAGTCCTGGAGAATTCGGTCGTTGGCCGATGAGCCGGTCTTCGGGTCCGCCTGGGGCTGCCTGGCCATCAGAGCTTGCGCTTCCGAAATCTCGGAGGGCGTCAAGGCGACCGAGTCACGGATCACCATCTTGGCCTTGGCGCCGAGCAGCTCCACCGAATAGAGGGATTCGAACAGGGGCGGGGTGAGCCGGTTTGCCGCCAGCAGGCGCCGGTAGAGTTCCGGATCGAACTGGCCGTTTCGCTGAAAGTCTCCCCGCCGCATAATATCGTCGCGCAGCTCTTCGGAACTGATGCGCAGCCCCATGTCTTGCGCGGCGAGCGTCCAGAGCTTGTTCTCGACCAGCCCTTCAATGACGAACTGCTTGATCTCTTCTTCTTTCAGCTCGCCCTTGATGTTCTCTTTGTAGAAGCGATAGGTATTTTGGTAGTTCCGCTGGAACTCTTCCCGACTGATGGTCTGATCGCCCACCGAGGCGACGGCATTGGAGTTCTGGTCTCCAAATCCCCACCAACCCATGGTAATGACAAAAGCGAGGGCCAGGGCACCCATGATGGATTTCAGCAACCAGGGGTACTTGTGTGCGCTGTCCCGCATCAACTTGATCATGCCGCTCTCCTACCCGTGAGAAAATGAAAACGAGTCAGGATTCTACCGGGCTTCCCTGTCAGAAGGCAAGGGACAGATAATATAGTGGCGCATTTGTGCTGCAGAGCCGGATTTGTTATACTTGTCCGATAATTACGAGGAGGAGACTTGTCGGAAGAAGGTCGGGCCAGAAGCCCTTTGGGCGAAGGAGTCTATCCCAAAGCGCATGTGCTCAACCGGCTCATTGCCAAGTCCCTGGATTTGATCCTCGTCGCTGCCGCCGATCGGTTGGTGCCTCCCGTGGGTTGGTTGGCCGGGCTGGCGTATGTGTTGATTGCGGATGGGTTTGCCGGGGGCCGTAGCGTGGGCAAGCGGTTGATCGGCATGCAGACCGTGATCCCCGGCACCAGGGATGTGGCGGGATTCAAGGAATCGATCATCAGGAACTTGCCGCTGGCTGCGGCGTATTTGCTGTTCCCGCTGCCGTACATCGGATGGCTTATGACCCTCGGGATTATCGGCTTTGAAACCTTGTTGCTGATCGGCAACGACCGGGGCCTGCGCCTGGGGGATGAAATTGCCCGCACGCAGGTGTTGGATGCCGGTCAGCTCGATCCGCAGGACTGACGCTGGTTTACAAGCAGGGCGGGGGTGGTCCCGCCGTGACGCCTGCGCAGGGCGTAAAGGAGCATAGAGTGGGAATCACGGGCGATGTCCTCGGCTGGTTCTCGAACGACCTGGCGATTGACCTGGGAACGGCGACGACCCTGGTCTATGTGCACGGCAAGGGCATCGTCTTGAACGAACCCTCGGTCGTGGCGGTCGAGAAAAAAAGCGAAAAAGTGCTTGCGGTCGGCGCCGAAGCCAAGAAGATGCTGGGGCGCACCCCCGGCAACATCACCGCCATCCGACCCATGAAGGAAGGGGTGATCGCGGACTTCGAAATGGCCGAGCGGATGCTGAAGTATTTCATCACGAAGGCCCATAACCGCAGCACCTTCGTGCGGCCCCGCATCGTGATCGGCGTGCCCTCGCGTATTACCCAGGTAGAGCAGCGAGCCGTGCGGGACTCGGCCGAGCTGGCGGGGGCCAGGGAAGTCTATCTGATTGAAGAGCCGGTGGCGGCCGCGATCGGCGCGGGCCTGCCGATCACCGAGCCGTCCGGGAACATGGTCGTGGACGTGGGCGGCGGCACAACCGATATTGCCGTGATCTCGCTCGGCGGGATCGTCTACAGCGAGTCCGTGAAGGTCGCCGGCGACCGGATGGACGATGCGATCATGAACTACATCAAGAAGAAATATAACCTTCTCATCGGGGAGCACATGGCGGAGCGCATCAAGGTGGAGATCGGCTCGGCCTACCCGTTTGAGGAGCGGAAAACGATGACGATCAAAGGGCGGGATTTGATCTCGGGCATTCCACGCACGCTGGTGGTGGATGACGCCGAGGTCCGGGAAGCGCTCCAGGAGCCGATCGGGACGATCGTGAACGCCATCAAGGTGGCGCTGGAGAACACCCCCCCAGAGCTGGCCGGCGACATCATTGACCGGGGCATTGTGCTGACCGGAGGCGGGTCCCTGCTCAAGGGCATGGATACGCGGTTTCGAGAGGAAACCAATCTGCCGATCATTACGGTGGATGACCCCCTGACATCCGTGGTGCTGGGGGTGGGCAAAATCCTCGACGAGCTGGAACTCCTGCGCAAAGTCTCGGTGATGTCGCAGTGTAGCAGCTCCCGCTAGGGCTTCCCGCCCGCGCGCGGAGGGCCATGTTTCGCACGACATTCGGAACCAGGCGGGTCATGCTGCTCCTGTGTGTGCTGCTGCTCTCGCTCGTCTTCATCCTCCCCCAACAAAGCCGGAGTTTTCTGCAGGGCATCGGGCAACCCCTCGCGCAACTCCTGTCGCTTCCCCTCACCGCATTGGCCGCGTTGGACCGAGGGGTGCAAGAGGTCTGGTACGGGTACCTCGCCTTGCACCAGGTTTCGGAGGAGAACCGCCGGCTGCAACGGGAACTCCAAGCCTTGCGGGGCCGGAACAATGAGTTGCGCGAACTGGGCGTGGCCGGCCAACGTCTGGCCGCTGTGCTGGCTTTGAAGGAGCGGTTGAAGGCCAAGACCCTTGCGGCGCAGGTCATCGGCCGGGATGCCACGAACTGGTACCGGGCCATCGTGGTCGACAAGGGATCGCGGGATGGCGTCAAGGTCGAGATGGGCGTGATGGCGCCGGATGGGGCGGTCGGGCGGGTGGTCAAGGTGACGCCGTTCACCTCCGTGGTCTTGCTGATCACGGATCCGAACAACGCCGTCACCGGCTTAATTCAGCGCACGAGGGATGAAGGGATCGTGGAAGGCACGACCGAGGGCCGGGCGAGAATGAAATACATTCCGTTGCTGGCAACCCTCCAAAGCGGCGACGTGATCGTCACGTCCGGGCTCACCGGAGGGTTTCCCAGGGGCGTGCCGCTGGGGACGATCACCAGGATCGACAAGGCCGAAGGCGAGCTGTTTCAGTCGGCGGAGATCGTGCCGGAAGTGGATTTGCACAAGTTGGAAGAGGTGTTAGTGATTACGGATCCGCTGCCGGTCGGCGATGGTCTTGAGCCTTCCGCGGCGCCGTCCGGTCCCGTCTCTCCGGAGGTTCGCCCGTGAAGCCGGCTCTCTATGCAGCGCTGGTATTGGGACTGGTCCCTCTGCAGACGAGCCTGTTGCACTATCTCAGCCTTGGGAGCGTGCGCCCGGACTTGTGCCTGGTCGCTGCCGGCCTGATCGGGTTTCTCGCAGGGCCCGTCGAGGGAGTGCTGATCGGGATCGCGCTGGGATTCACACAAGATCTCTTCTCGGCCGGCACCCTGGGGCTCAATTTGATTGCCAAGGGGCTGGTCGGGCTGCTGGCCGGGCTGGCCGGCCGACAAGTCACGAACGCCACGATGGCGACGCTCTTGATGACCCTGGTGAGCCTCTCGGTGCTTGAGAATCTGGTGTTTCTGTTCGTGGTCCGTGGGGGAGGGGAACTTGGCGATCGTCTGGCCGCTCTGCCGTCGATCCTGTTACCGGAGACGCTGCTGAATGTGGTGTTCGGCGCAGCCCTGTACTGGCTGCTCCCATTCCGCCCATCGGCGGAGCAGGAAATGGGGCGGAGGCCGATTGGATTGGTGGGCTGAGCATGCCATGGAAGGTGCGGGCGGCGCGGACGCCGTTTAAATTTCGGGCCGCTTTGGAGGGCTGATGCCGCAGTTCGGCACACAGCAGGAAGAGTTGCGCGAGATTCAGAGACGCTTGACGATTCTGAAGATCGCGCTGCTGGCGATCGTCGGGTTGCTGGCTCTCCGTCTCTGGGACCTGCAGGTCCGAGACGGGGCCTACTATCGGGATCTGTCGGAGAACAACCGGACTCGCGCGGTCATCTTGGAACCGGCGCGCGGGTTGATCTACGACCGGCATGGTGTCTTGTTGGCCAATAACGTCCCGAGTTTCGGCCTCTACGTCACGTTGGAGGATGTCAAAGATCGCAAAGCGCTCGTTGAGGGGCTGGTCGGCTTGATCGGCGTGGACGAAGCGGCCTTGAGGAAAAAACTCTCCGAGCGGGGTAGCAAACTCTTGCCCCGGAAGCTCAAAGATGGGCTGTCGCTGAGGGAAGCTGCCTTGATCGAGTCCCACCGGCTGGATCTGCCCGGCGTGATGATTCAGGCCGACTCCCAGCGCAATTACCCGAGCGGGCCGATCCTGGCGCACGTGCTGGGTTATGTCGGGCAAGTTTCGGCGGAGCAGCTCGAGAAAAGCGAGTCTCAGGAGTTACACCAAGGCAGCATGGTAGGCCAGTATGGCGTGGAGAAGGCCTATGACCGATTTCTCAGGGGCCAGGCCGGGCAAAAGGTGATCGAAGTCGACGCCCTGGGCCATGAAAAACGGACCGTGTCGGTGGAGAAGCCGGCGGCCGGGGACGATCTGTATCTGAGCATCGATCTGCGCTTGCAGCGGCTGGCCGAAGAGTTACTGGGAGACGAAGCCGGCGCCATTGTGGCCTTGGATCCTACCAATGGGGAGGTGCTCGCGTTGGCGAGCCGTCCGTCATTCGATCCGAACGTGCTCTCGCGCGAGTTGACCGCGAAGCAATGGGACGCGATCGTTCAGAACGATTCCCATCCGCTGACGAACCGCGCGACCCAGGGGCAGTATCCGCCGGGGTCCACCTTCAAGATCGTGATGGCCACGGCCGCGTTGGAATCGCACACGATCACGCCGTCCACGAAAATTCGTTGCGTAGGCGGTTTTCCATTCGGGCGGCGGGTGTACAAGGACTGGAAGGCGGGCGGCCATGGGTTCATGGATGTCACCCAGGCCTTGGTGGAGTCCTGCGACGTATTTTTTTACACGGTGGGCCAACGGATGGGCATCGACATGATCGCCGACTTCGCGGATCAGTTCGGCCTGGGACAGGAAACCGGCGTCGAGTTGCCCTCCGAGCGGACCGGCATCGTGCCTTCCACGGCCTGGAAGGCAAAAGCAAAGGGCCAGCCCTGGCTGCCCGGCGAGACGATTTCAGCCGCGATCGGGCAGGGATATGTGACCGTGACGCCGATGCAGATGGCGCACCTGATGGCCACGGTGGCGAACGACGGGGTGTCCTTCCGCCCTCGGATCGTGCGGGCGGTCATGGAGCGGGCGAGCGGCTTGGTGCACGAGGTCCCGACGGTCCCGCATGGAAAACTGGCGGTGGCGCCGGAGACGTTGGCCTTGATCAAAGAGGCCTTGGCCGGTGTGGTGACCAGAGGGACGGCCGCACGCGCGCGATCAACACTCGTCAGCATTGCGGGCAAAACGGGGACCGCCCAGACGGCGGCGCTGCGGACCGGGCCCGAACGGGACATACCCAAAAGGCTTCGGGACCATGCCTGGTTCGTGTCGTACGCTCCCGTTGATGCCCCGCGCATTGCCGTCGCGGTGCTGGTGGAGCACATGGGGCATGGCGGGTCGGCCGCCGCACCCCTGGCCAAGCAGATCATTGAAGCGTTTGTGCGGTACGAACGAGCGGAGCCCAAGCTTGCCGGACGGCCCGATGCAGAAAGGCCCGAAGGCTTGGAGTTGGCCATGCAGGAGGCCCGATGATCGACCGCGTGATGGACAGCCGTGAGCTGGACAGTTTTGACTGGCAGTTCCTGGCGGTCACGGCCGCCATTCTCTCGCTGGGCGTGCTCTCCATCTACAGCGTGACGCATGCCCAAGCGGGAGCGGGCCTGCCGCTCTACGTCAAACAGGTGCTCTGGATTCTCGTCGGATGCGCCGCCTTTCTGGCCATGCTCGTGGTCGATTACCACAAGATCGCCCGTTGGTCCTACGTCCTTTACGGCCTCATCCTGATTCTGCTCCTGGTGGTGCTGGCGGCCGGCAAGACGAGCCGCGGGGCGCAACGGTGGATTCCGATGGGCCCGTTTGCCTTTCAACCGTCCGAGTTTGCGAAGCTGGTGCTGATCTTGGTGCTGGCCACGTACTACGCCCATGCGCCGCGGGAGGGATGGATCCAGCGCGTCGTTCTGCCGGGGTTGTTGATGATGCCCGGACTCCTGCTGATTCTGAAGCAGCCGGACCTGGGGAGCGGGTTGAGCTTCCTGGCGATCTATGCGGCGCTGTTGCTGGTGGTGGGGATGCGGTCCAAAGCCATGGGCATCCTGCTGCTGTTTGCGGTGATGCTGTTCCCCTTTGCCTGGGAATTGTTGTGGGGCGCCCTGCACGATTACCAGCGCGAACGGATCATGACCTTCCTGGACCCGGCCTACGACACCGGCGGCAAGGGCTACCACGCCCTGCAGTCGCGTATCGCCATCGGCTCCGGCGAACTCCTGGGCAAGGGGTTGCATGGAGGGACTCAGAGCCAGCTCAAGTTCCTGCCGGAAGGGCATACGGACTTTGTGTTTGCGGTGTTCGCGGAGGAGTGGGGGTTTCTGGGCACGCTGCTCGTGCTGGCCCTCTTCCTCGGACTCCTCATGTTGTCGCTGGAAATCGCCTTGAAGGCGAAAGACGTTCTGGGGGCTCTCTTGGCGGCCGGCATCGTCGGGATGCTCGGGTTCTGTTTGATGGTGAACATCGGGATGACCGCCGGCCTCCTGCCGATCGTCGGAATTCCCTTGCCCCTGATGAGTTATGGCGGCAGCGCGGTCGTCACGACGATGGCTGCTCTGGGGTTGCTGCTGAATATCAAGCGACGGCGTCTGACGCTATTTTATTGACGCCGAAGAACATGGTCGTCAGCCCTTGTGGCCAAGGCCTGACGAACGACGCATCATAGAGCAAGCGACCGGGCGTGGAATCCGTGCGCCGGCGCGTGCGGGCTCTCAGGCCGGCCGCTTGCCCAGGAATACGAAGGAGATGTTATGGCATTGGAAATTGCAATCAGTATGACCCGGGAGGAGACACGAGCGGCCGTCCTGGACAATCGCGTCGTGACGGAACTGTATGTCGACCGGGCCAAGCACAAGGATTTTGTCGGCAACATTTACAAGGGCAAGGTGGTCAAGGTCTTGCCGGGCATGCAGGCCGCCTTTGTCGACATCGGTTTGGAAAAAGCGGCGTTCATGCACGTGTCGGACCTGTCGGGTGAGGCGGAGCCAGGCGATACGCTGGTTGATAACGAGGAGGACGACAAGGGCCCCGAAATGCCGCGGCCCCGGCGCCAGGGCTCCAAGCCGATCGAACAACTGCTCAACGAGGGCCAGGAACTCATGGTCCAGATTTCGAAGGGCCCGATCGGAACCAAGGGACCGCGCGTCACCACCTACGTCTCGTTGCCAGGACGGTACCTGGTCTTCATGCCCAACGTGGAGCACATCGGTGTCTCGCGGCGTATTCCGAAAGACGAGGAGCGGGCGCGGCTGAAGGAAATCATGAAGCGTGTCCGCCATCCCGGCAGCGGCTATATCGTGCGGACGGTGAGCGAAGGAGTCAAGGAGGAGGAGCTGCGCTCGGACGTGGAATTTTTGAACGTGCTCTGGCAGGACGTGCTGAAAAAGAGGGAACAACTGCCGGCTCCCTGCGCGCTCCACACCGACCTAACGTTGACTTTCCGGGTGGTCCGCGATCTGTTCACCAAGAAAGTGGACCGATTGTTGATCGACTCCCGGTCCGAGTACGAGGCGGTGAAGAATTTTGTCCACCGGTTCATGCCGGAGCAGACCTCCCGCATCCAGTATTACGACAAGGAGGAAAGCCTCTTCGACTATCTGGGGATCGAGATGGAGATCGCCCGGGCCATGAACCGCAAGGTCTGGCTGAAGTCCGGCGGCCATATCGTCGTAGACCACACGGAGGCGATGACGGTCGTCGACGTCAATACGGGCCGGTTTGTCGGCAAGCGCGACCAGGAGGAAACGATCCTCAAGAACAACCTGGAGGCGGTCAAGGAGATCGCCTATCAGATCAAGCTGCGCGGCATCGGGGGGATCATTATCATCGACTTCATCGATATGGAGCGGGAAAAGAACCGGGATAAAGTCTACCAGGCGCTGGTCGAGGCCATGGGGAGCGACAAGGCTCGCACCAGGATTTCCAGGATCTCCGACCTGGGCCTGATCGAGATCTCGCGGGAGCGCGTCCGGGAAGACCTCTTGCGGGCGATGTCCGAGCCTTGCCATTATTGCGAAGGACGGGGGTACACCAAGTCTCCCACATCGGTGGCCTATGAGATTTTCCGCGAAGTCCGGCGCATCGGGAAGGCACCCGAAACGCAGACGATCGTCATCGGGGCCCATCCCGCGGTCGTCGATCTGTTGTTCGATGAGGAACGTCAGGGTCTCGAAGAGCTGGGGCGGCAGGTTGACGGCAAGATCATCGTGAAGCCGGACCTGGGTCTGCACCTCGAGCAGTACGATATCGCCGTGCTCTGACGGAACCATTTGGGGGCAAAGCCATGCCGATTCCGGTCGATCTCCGGTCCTGGCTGGTGTTGCGTGCGATCGCAGGGCTGGGTGACGCAGGCCTGTGCCGGCTCGTGCAGACGTTGGGTTCGGCAGAGGCGGTCTGCCGGGCTTCCGCCGAGGCGCTCATGGAGTCGGGCGGCGTGCGCCGCTCCGTGGCGGAGGCGATCGTCCGAGGCCCCGACCCGGAAAGTCAGCGGGCGATTGATCGAGAGCACAATTTGCTCGAGCGGCTTCGGTGCAGCGTCGTCACGTATCTGGACCCCGAGTACCCGTCCCGGCTCCGCATGATTCCGGACCCGCCGCCGCTCTTGTATGTGAGCGGGGCCATGGAGGCGCGCGATCAGCATGCGGTGGCCATCGTGGGTTCGCGCCGCGTTTCTGCGGCCGGTCGGGCCGTCACCGAGGAGCTGAGCCGCGAATTGGCCGGGGCCGGTTTCACCATCGTCAGCGGGCTTGCGCGCGGGGTGGATGCCGCCGCGCACCGCGGGGCGATGGAGGCCAAGGGCCGGACCGTGGCGGTGTTGGGGTGCGGGATCGACCGGACGTATCCGCCCGAGCATGGGGCGTTGCGGGATCGTATCGAAGCTTGCGGGGCCGTCGTGTCGGAGCTGCCCTTGGGGGCCTTTCCCCACAGTTACCATTTCCCGCGCCGGAATCGCATTATCAGCGGGATGTGTCTCGGCGTCGTCGTGACGGAAGCGGCGGCGCAGAGCGGTTCGTTGATTACGGCGCGTTTGGCGGGGGAGCAGGGGCGCGAGGTGTTTGCGGTTCCCGGATTCATCAAGGCGGACAACAGCCGGGGCCCCAACGGCTTGATCAAGCAGGGGGCCAAGCTCGTCGAAGGGGCCATGGATGTCATCGAAGAACTGCTCCCGCAGCTGGAGCCTCCCGTGCGGGACCGTATCCAGGCGCGTCTCCCGGCTCCATCAGTCACCAGCGGAGGGGTGCCGTCGGACCGGAATGAGGCCAAGGTCTATACCTTGCTGTCGGCGGAGCCCACGCACCTTGATGAGGTGATCGTCAAGGCGGGGATGTCCGCAGCCGATGTGACCAGCCTGCTGCTGGCCATGGAATTGAAAGGGTCGGTGCGCCAATTGCCAGGTCAGTCCTACATCAGGGTATAATCAGAACACTTGCAAACCTGTTCGGGAAGGGGTATATCACGGCCCCTGCTCGAAGGGGTGTTTCTCGAGGCGTTGGAAAACGGCAATCGAGACAAGAGGAGACATGGCCAAATCATTGATCATCGTGGAGTCGCCGGCGAAAGCCAAGACCATTACCAAGTACCTGGGTCGCGGCTATACGGTGATGGCGTCGATCGGCCATGTCAAAGATCTGCCCACCAGCAAGCTGGGCGTGGATATCGAGCATGACTTTACGCCGCAGTATGTGACGATCAAGGGCAAGGCCAAGGTCCTGGCCGAGATCAAGAAGAAGGCGCTGGAGTCGGACAAGGTGTTTCTGGCGCCGGACCCGGATCGCGAGGGAGAAGCCATCGCCTGGCATATCGCGGAGGAAATCCAGGGCAAGTCCAAAGGGAAGGGGCCGGAGGTCTTCCGGGTCCTGTTCAACGAAATCACCGAGTCGGCCATCAAGCGCGCCCTGCAATCTCCCGGGCAGATTGATCTGAAGCTGGTGAATGCCCAGCAGGCCCGCCGAGTGCTCGACCGGATCGTCGGCTACCAAGGTAGCCAGTTGCTCTGGACCAAGGTGCGGCGCGGCCTGAGCATGGGGCGCGTTCAATCGGTGGCCGTGAAATTGATCTGCGATCGGGAAGCGGAGCGGGAGGCGTTCCGCACGGAGGAATACTGGTCCATCACGGCCACGCTGGCCGGAGCGAACCCGCCTCCATTCGAGGCCAAGCTGCACAGTGTCAACGGTCAGGAGGCTGTCATTGCCTCCGCCGCCGAAGCCGAGCGAGTCGTCACGGCAGTGCAGGGGAAACCCTTTGCCGTCCAGGCCATTGAGCGGAAGGAAAAGCGGCGCCATCCGGTGGCGCCGTTCATCACGAGCCGGCTTCAGCAGGAGGCCTCGCGCAAGCTCCGGTTCACCCCGAAAAAGACCATGGTGTTGGCCCAACAGCTCTACGAGGGCCTCGAGATCGGGAAAGAAGGTCCGGTCGGGCTCATCACCTATATGCGCACCGACTCGCCACGCATTGGAGCCGAGGCCGCCGAGGAGGCCCGCCAGGTCATCCGCGAACGGTTCGGCAGCGACTATTTGCCCGCGACTCCGAATGTCTATAAGACCCAGAAGGCCGCGCAAGAAGCCCACGAAGCGATCCGCCCCACGTCGGCGCATCGGGACCCCGAGTCCATCAAGCAGTTTTTGGAGCGGGATCAATACATGCTTTACAAGTTGATCTGGAACCGGTTTGTCGCCTCCCAGATGGTGCCGGCCGTTCTGGAGGTGACTCGCGTGGACTGCGTGCCCCAGGGAATCCGGGACCAGTACCTGTTCCGGGCGAACGGCATGGTCGTCAAATTTCCTGGACACCAGGCCGTGTATCAGGAAGGGGTGGATGCGGAGGTTGCGCCGCAGGGTAAGACCGCCGATCAGGAGCGCGAAGAAGAGTCCGATCGGCGCTTGCCGATGCTGCAGGAAGGGGAGACGCTGCGTCTGGTTGGCCAGGAAGGGCAAGCTGTGCAAGGGGTGCTGCCGAAACAACACTTTACGCAGCCGCCGCCGCGTTACAACGAGGCCCTGTTGATCCGTGAACTGGAAGAGCGGGGCATCGGGCGGCCCTCCACTTACGCGAGCATCATTTCGACGATTCAGGACCGCAAGTATGTCGATAAGCTGGAGGGCCGCTTGGCGCCCACCGAAACCGGGCGGACGGTGAACAGCTTCCTGGTGAAGGGGTTTCCCGACATTCTGAATACGGACTTTACCTCCCTGATGGAAAAAGAGCTGGATGAGGTCGAAGAAGGAGAAAAGCCCTGGGTTAAAGCGGTGCGCGACTTTTACGGCCCGTTCAGCAAGGACATGGAGAAGGCCAAGGATATCCCGGGGCCCAAGGATACGGTGGAGCCGCCCACCAACATTCCCTGCGAGAAATGCGGCCGCATGATGGAAATCAAGTGGGGCCGTAACGGCAAGTTTCTGGCCTGTCCCGGCTACAAGGAGGATCCGCCCTGCCGGAATACGCAGAACTTTGAGAAGCTGCCGGACGGCACGATCAAGATCGTGGCCAAGCAGGACATGACGACGGACGAAAAGTGCGAGAAATGCGGATCGCCGATGGTGATCAAATCCGGTCGGTTCGGCCGCTTTATGGCCTGCTCCGCCTATCCGGCCTGCAAGACGACCAAGCCCATTCCCCTCGGCGTCAAATGTCCCCAGGACGGAGGCGACTTGGCCCAGAAACGGAGCAAAAAGGGCCGCACGTTCTACGCCTGTTCCAACTATCCCCAATGCGAGTTCGCGATCTGGGACCGCCCCATCAACAAACCCTGCCCGAACTGCCAGGCTCCGTTCCTTGTCGAGAAAACCAGCAAGCAGGCCGGCGTGACGGTACAGTGCCGGAACGAAGACTGCGGCTACCGCGAGGCCAGCTGATCGCTGCGCCAGCACGGATTCCTATCGTGTTTGCGATAATTTCACGGGCCGCGGCTCGTGGTCTCATCGAAGCGATTGATTTTGAGAGCCTCTCTCATCGAATTTGATAATGATGATCGTTTGTACGTACAATGCCTGTTGACGAGTGCCGGTTCGAGGGGCCATACTCCATTTCATCGGGACCTGGGCGCCAGGGATTCCGCTCTTCACCGACTGCAAGGAGGCCGGTATGAAAGCCAAAGAGGGGGTCATCGACCTGTTGAACAAGGTGCTCACGGCGGACCTGACCGCCATCAACCAATACTTCGTCCACGCCAAGATGTGCGAGAACTGGGGGTATGAGCGACTGCACCACCACGTGCGATCCCGCAGCATTGACGAGATGAAGGATGCGGATGAGCTCATCGGGCATATCCTCTATCTCGAAGGGGTTCCCAACGTGCAGCGTCTGGGGACGGTGCACGTGGGAGAAACGGTCCCGGAGCAGTTGAAGCTGGACCTGAAGGCGGAGCAGGAGATGCTCAAGATGTTGAGCGACGGGGTGGCTCATTGCACCAAGGCCGGGGATTTCACGACCCGGCACATGCTCGAGGACATGGCCAAGGATGTGGATGCGCACATCGACTGGATCGAAACCCAGATGGAGACGATCAAGCAGGTCGGAGTGGAGAATTATCTCAGCGAGCAGATCAAGAAAGAAGGCAGTTAAAAAGCCGGGCGGTCGGCGGTCTCAGGGAGAAGAGAAGGGGATTCGATGAAAGCGAAAGAAGGTGTGCTCGACTATCTGAACAAGATTCTTACCTGCGAGCTGACCGCGATTCACCAATATTTTCTCCACGCCGAGCTGTGCGAGCATTGGGGATTCGAGCGGCTGGAACACGCAGTCCGCTCCCGCAGCATCAGCGAGATGCGACATGCCGAATCCCTGATCAAGCATATCCTGTATCTGGAAGGGATTCCGGATATGCAACGGCTGGCTCCCGTACATGTCGGTAAGACCGTGCCGGAACAGTTCAAGCTGGACCTAGCCGTGGAAATCGAGGATATCGCGTTGCTACGGAACGCCGTCGCCCATTGCGCCACCGTGGGAGACTTTACGACCAGGCACCTGCTGGAGCATATGCTCAAAGACTCGGAAGAGCATATTGATTGGATCGAAACCCAGCTGGAGACCATCAAGCAAGTCGGCGCCGAGAAATACCTCAGCGAGCAGATCCACAAAGAGAGCGAAGGGACCTGAGAGCAGCCCGTCGCATCCGGGCGAACGCTCTCCTGTTTCCCGTCTCCTTGCCTACTTCTCCGAGATCCTGTTTCGCCGTCCGGTCGAGGCGCTGGATTGGTCGACCGACAGCGCAGTCTGGGTGATGGCATAGCCGCAATTCGCGCAAGACCAAAAGGCCCCGGTCGAAACCAGACGCGGTTGTTGGCAGTGCGGACAGTGCAGGATCGTCATCAGATGCCCCCTTTCCATGTGTCTGACGAACCGGTTGTCGGCTGCTTAATGGCAGGCTGAGGAAGGAGGGCGTGCTTGCAGCTCCGGGTCCAGCGCGGCCCCTTTGAGCACACCCGCCGCTTGCGCAACCTGTTCTGCCAGCATGAGAAATTCTTCTCTCGTGAGGTGGATGGTGACCAGGCCATAGCTGACATGGAGGCTGCCGCAGCCGCAGAGGTTCAGGATCAACTGCCCGGCTTGTTCGTTGGTGATTCTCATCAGGTGTCCTTTCATCATGTGGCATCGTGCTCAAGGGTGGGCGGGGGGCCTCGGAGGATAGAAGGCGCCCCGCCCGGGGAGCGGGCGGCACAGCCCGACCCCCACCTTCTTAACCATGCGTCCTCCCGATCGACTCATAGGAAACGATGTCGGGCCCAAGCCGGACGAATCTTTCCACGAGCTGGGGATCGAGCTGCGAGCCGGCGATGAGTCTGAGCAGGCGGAGGGCGGAGTCGCCGTCCATCGCCCGGTGGCCGGCGCGTCCCGACGTCATGGCGTCGAACGTGTCGGCGACGGCCAGGATGCGCGAGGCAAACGGAATGTATGTGCCTCTGACTCCGTAGGGATAGCCCGTGCCGTCCCACCGTTCGTGGTGATGGGCAATCCAGACCGAGGCCACGCTTAGGAAGGGGATCGGTTCGAGCAGCTCGGCCCCGGCGCGAGGATGAGACTGGACGAGGGCGTACTCGTCTGCGGCGAGAGGGCTGTGTGTATGCCGGATCTCCAAGGGAATCGTGAGCGTGCCGATGTCGTGCAGCAGAGCGGCGTATCCCAGGTCGGTCAGATCCGCGTCGGAGAGGCCGGACGCTTTCCCCAACAAGCTGGCGTACCGAACCGTCCGCTGGCCGTGCGCCAGGATGTCCGGGTCGTGCAGGCGGATGATCCGACTGAGGGCCGGCAGCACCTCCGAGGGTCGGCATTCAGCGCAGACGGCGGATAACAGGTCCGATGTCCAGGTCGACAACGTTTGGGGCGAGCTGTGTGGATAAAGCATCCTCGTCCTCCGGTCACAATGTATAAAAACAACAGAGCCCACAACCGCTGGGCGGCTGTGGGCTCTGGACGTGCGGTCTCGGGCCTGCTCTGCGCTGTCTCAAGCGAGAGTTCTCGCTAGTCTCCTCCCCGGGCCACCAAGGGCTGGCCGAGCCCCCACATTTCGTACATCGGGACCGCAAAGAGGACGAGGAATCCCAGGGTCATCAGCGTGTCGCCGGTGAGCATGCTCAAGGCAAAGACCGGGTGGACATAGGTGATGAGCCAGGGCGAGACCAAGTCCAGGACGACCCCTGCGCAGGTGGCATAGGTGGTTGCCTGTTTCAACCAGGTACCGACCGAAGTGAGGTACAGGACATGGATCAGGATCATGAACACGACCGGCATGGTAAACAGATGAAAGTGAGTGATTTCGGCCAACTCGCGGAACGACATGGGTTCGCCGAACGTGGCGTCGGAGCCTCGGTAATGGTCGGCGACCTGTTGGAGCGAAAAGCTCGTCATGCTGTGGGCCCAATAGAAAGAAAACACGAACGCGGCCAACATGAACAGCAGGAACGCCGTATAGAGCAACCGAATGTGGCGGTCACTGTCGCGAAGCTTGAACCGGGCGTTGAAGTTACGCACCTGCGTTTACCTGCTGCTCAGTCCCCAAAGAGTGACCCCAAAAAACCCTTCGCGCTTCGGCGAGCCACCACCTTGTCGCTCCCGAGCCCGATGGGTTTCAGGTAGAACTCGTCCACGAGGACGACCACCCGTTTGACGCCCGCGCTCATGGACCGAACGGACATGGTCGCGCCGCTGATGTTAATGATGTCCTTGTTGATCCGGATCGGATCGAGCACCGTTTTGCCTTCGTATTGATAGTTGAATCGTTTGGTCCCCACCTCGCTCCCGCGCGACTCGCGGAATACCAAGAGCTCGACGTTGATGACTCGGCCCTTGTTATCGACGCCGACCATGTAGGTCATGGGTTTGTGCTTGCCGATCGTATTCTGGACCATCGCATAACCGTCTGTGATGGCGCCGGTTTCGGCTATGTAGACCTCGAAGGACTCTTCGGGGAACTTCCAGCCGATGATGGCTTCGACCGTCCGTTTCTGGTCCGGGCTCAGCCGCAGGACTTCTTTCCTGATCCGCTCGGAGTTCGGGAACATGGTCTTGAGCGCCTCTTCCTCTTCGAGGAACTCCTCATGGTGGCTCATTTCTTCCGGAGTCAGCCAGCGCTTGAGCTCGTTGTCGTAGACCCGTTCGGCTAGAGCCGGATTCGCACCGGTCGCGAAGAGGGTCGTCAGGACTATGAATCGAACAATGATGGTCATGCCGGGAGGCATCCGCGCTCCTTCAATTTGGCGTTGATCCGCTTCATGGTGTCGGTGATGGCTTCCTCCGACGGTTCGACGGGAATCCATTGGAACAGGTGCGCCCCTCCACGGAACCCCCAGTGTTCACGGACTTCGTTCACACCGACGGATGTGACGTCGTCCATCCGTTTGAGGGTCACGACCATGCGAGCCCGTTCCTTGTCCGTCTCGAGGTTGCGTCCGAAGGCTCCATACGGCCGTCCGACGACCGGGTTTTCGATCCAGGCGGTTTCGATAATCCCCTTGTTCTTGTCTTGAACGGTGATGAGGCCGGCCTTCATAGTCTCCAGCGAGGCCTCCCAGACCTTGTCGTACGGACAGACCACATAGTTCTCCTGGACGCCTCCCAGCGCCGCGCAGCCGGCCGAGAGGCTGACGATGAGTAATGGTAGGAAAATTCGATACGTACGCACGCTTGCTCCACTGAAGCTCAGGCGGGGGAGGCGGCGTGCCGCCTCCCCCACTATCAGTTAGAAATACGTGGCCGCGGACAACACCAACGTGTTGTTGCCGGTCACGCGCCGGCTCAGGACCGGGTCGTAATCCTGCATGTTGAATTGGTACTCGGCCTTAAATACGGCGTCCTCAATCGGCCGGTAGTTCAAGCCGAAGGTCAATCGCTGTTGATCCCGGTCGGCCCCCGCGCCGTAATCCAGGTTCGTATTGACCTGATCCCAACGCAATACGGCGGTGAAGGTGGACCCAGGGCCGAACCGACTGGGCGCCAGTTTCGCCAGAAACTCCGGCATGAAGTGGTAATTCATCTGGGCGTACATACCGCTCATCCGCTGGGGCCTGAGACGAGGAATCCCATCGGCGCCGGTGTAGAAGGTCTGGGTCATTCCCGGGAGGTTCTGTGAATTGCCCGAGATATAGGACCAGGCCGCTTCGCCGATGAGTTCCCAGGGGCCACGTTGGAAGGTCCAGTCCAGGGCATAGATGCTCAGACTGCGTTTGCCCTGCGGGTCATAGGTGCTGTAGTAGCCGGAGCCGGCGACTTCCGCTCCGAGGAAGGGACTGTAGGCCACGCGGCCAACCACGCCCTTGCCGTTGTTGTTATCGAGTCCGTCGTCTGCAGGCGACTTGCGTTGCCGAGAGTTGCGCGTGCCGCTAGTTTCTGAAATGCGCGGAGCACCCGCCGTTGTGTAACCATTGGAGCCTGTAACCACATACAATTCGTAGTCCACCTTGGACAGCCGACCTGGGTAGAAGGTGCCGTAGAAGCCGGCCCCGGTTTCCGCCATCGTGGTCGGGATGATGAACTGGGCCACGAGCGGTCGGTCGGTGAGGTCGTTCAAGGGAGAGTCGTGCAAGAGGTTGAATTTGCCGACCGGCAACAGCAGGATGCCCGCACGCAGGTTGATCTGTTCCTTGATCAGATAGTCGATCGTTGCAAATTCCAGGCTGATCTCATTGTCGCTTATTTCCCGAATACCATGCTCAATCTCGAGCTCCGAGGCAAACTTCACATGTTCTGTGATATCGGCATAGAAGAAAGGGACAAACCGTTGCTGGTCGAAGGTGCTAGTGGATTCCCCGATGCCGGGGTTGCCGGAGGCTCCGTTGTCGATCCGGACTTTACTCTGGTTCCGGTATTGGATGTCTGCATAGCCGCCCACGATGGCCTTGGGAGCGGCGACGAAGGGCTTGGCATAGACCAAGCGGCCTGACCCGGTGGAGCTGAAGGACAGGGGGGCCTGCTCTTTTGCGCGGAGGTCCTTGGCGACATCCGGCAGGGGGCCCACGCCTGGCTCGGCAAATGGCTCGGCCGCCTTGGGCTCCATGGGTCCTCGTTCCCGCTTTTCGTGTTCCTTGAACTCTTGCACTTGCTGCTCCAACTTCTTAAGTCGTTCTTCGAGGGCCGTATCCTCCGCCCAAGCCGGCGAAGCCAGCAGGGGACAGAGAAGGAGAGCCCAGATGGTAGACCTGGTCTTCATACATACTCCTTAGAGTTGAAAGAGAAGGTGGCCTAGCTCTGGACTCGGAAGGTCCTCTGGCTTGTCACGTTAATATTTCAACGAGCGATGGGGTACGAGTTGCTGACCTCCTTGCTTGGAATGGATCTGGCGCGCTCAGCCCGCGCCTTGCGGTCGCTTAACGTTCGATCGATTCGAACGGAATCAGGACAATGCGCTTGCACCGTTTGCACTTGAGCTCCACGCCGTCCTTGCGAAGTTTGGCGATCAGTTGCCCGCACTCGCAGCGCGCCTCGTGCGGGGGCGCGGGCAGCTCATTGACGGCACAAGAATGACTCAGCATGTCCATGATGTCCAGACTCAACGATAACGATAGTGAGATTTATTATCATTTAGAAACTCAAATTGCAAGCTTTTTTTTGAGGCGGCCCGGAAGCCTCAAAAAGCCTTGAAGCGGGAGAGAGTTATGGCGTACATAACGGTGTGGCGGGCGATGCAAATTCCATATAAATAAGCTCGGATGTCAGCTGACGGTTCAGCGCAGGGGCGAGGAAAGAGAATGTTGCCAAGACAGGGGATGGGGGTGCTTGCATCGATCCTGTTGGGGCTGACGCTCCTTGCGTGCACGCCCTGGCTGGAAGATTTCTTGTCTTCTGCGACCGATCGAGCGACGCAAGAGGACGTTCGGCAGAGGTTGGGCCAACCGAGCCTCAAAGCTCCGTTGGAGGGAGGAGGGGAGATCTGGGCCTATCACATGACTTACGCGTCTTACGCAGGTGGCGCCGGGAAGACCAGTTGCTTCGAGTATCGGCTGACCTTTGACAAGCTGAAAGTGCTCCGTCAGTGGGATGCGCATGCCTGCGGGGCCAAGCAAGCGGAAGAAAGGTGACCGGTCGGGGCTTGCATTCGACAAGGGGCCCGAGACTCCAGTATCGTGAACCATGGTTCTTCTTGGGATCATACGGAGGCTGTCGAACGGAGCGCTTCTGCTAAGCGCTCTCGTGGCCTGCGCCGCCTCGGTTCCGGCCGAAGCACCGGATTTGGCAGCCGGGCAAGTGGTCGTCTTCGGTCGGATCGTGACGGTACTCACAGCCCCCAGCAGCCGTCCCTACGAGCCGAAAGTCACATTCTTTGAAGTGCTGAATCGAAGCACCGGAGGCAGAATCAAGGTGACAATCGATTCCAACGACAAACTCTTCGTCGTGCAGTTGCCGACCGGCGACTACGAGGTGACCAGGGTCCAAATCCACGAAGGCCCCTTTGCGGCCATGGCCGATCTGTCGCTCGCGTTTCACATCGGCCAGGAACGTCTGGCCTACCTGGGGACTTGGCAAATGGGTGTCGATCAGCCGCGCAACGACCGGCATCTTCTGGTTGCGGTGGTGCAAAATCAAGCCGATCAGGTCGAAGCCGAACAGCACCTGATTGCGCACCATGCAGACTTGGCCGATCAAACCATCACCACCCTTTTGCCGTCTCCCGCCGCGACCGACACCGCGTTATACGAAGTCATGCCTTACCCACGGGTCGTGCCCTACTTCCGGCGGCATTGGTGAAGATCCCCACGATATTCCAGCGAAGCCGCCGCATCGAGGCCATGGCGTCCGGACTCGCGGCAATTTTTCTGCTCGCGGTGCCGTTGCTTTCGGCCTGTCAGTCCGTTGCCCCGCCTGCGCCGGTGATGGTCCAGCGGGCCCAGATGCTGATGGGCACGCTGGTGCGGATTAGCGCTGTTGCGCCGTCGGAGGCGCAGGCGCAAGCCGCCGCCACGGCCGGATTTCAAGAGATCCGGCGGTTGGAGGAGCTGCTCAGTACCTGGATTCCCACGAGCGAACTGTCGCGCGTCAATGCGGCCGCCGGGCGTGAGCCGGTGGCGGTCAGTCCGGATACCCTGCTGATCCTTCAACGATCCCTCGAGATCGCCAAGCTCACGGACGGAGGCTTCAATATTGTGGTCGGGCCGGCCATTCAGGCTTGGAGCGTCACCGAGCGGCAGCGAGTGCCGTCCGATATGGAGCTGGAGGCGCTGCGCCCCCTGCTCGATCTCGCGCAGTTGCGGTTGGATCGGAAGGGCTCCACGGCGTTCTTGGCCAAGCCCGGCATGCGCGTGGATGTGGGGGGGATTGGAAAAGGATTTGCCGCCGATCGGGCGGTCATGGTCATGCAACGTGCCGGCGCCACCGCCGGCGTCGTGGCCTTGTCGGGAGACATCAAGACGTTCGGCCGATTGCCAGATGGACGCCCCTTTCCCTTCGGCATTCAACATCCCCGCAAAGAGGGGGCGTTGCTGGCCCGGTTGGACCTTCAGGACGAGGCCATCTCCACGGCCGGGGACTATGAACGGTTCTTCGAACGTGAGGGTATCCGATACCACCATATCCTGGATCCCAAGACATTGAAGCAGGCCCGCGGATGCCAGAGCGTGACGATCGTGGCGACGGAAGGCATCATGGCCGATGGGCTGGATACGGGCATATTCGTCATGGGGCCGGAAGCAGGAATGGCTCTGATCGAGCGGTTGCCGGGAGTCGAAGGGGTGATCGTGGACCGTGAGGGACGGGTCCTGGTGTCCTCTGGCCTCAAGGGCCGGCTCACCATGGAATCTGGTTCGCCCTGAGGGGTGTTAGCGCAGTCTGTAGCTGATCGGAACTTGCACGACCACCTGGGAGCGTCCCAAGGGTTGCGGCAAGGTCAGCGGAGCGGCTTTCTTCAAGACGGCCACGGCCGCGTCGTCCAGGATGGAGTGCCCCGAACTCTCCGAAACCGTCAAATCAACCAGCTGTCCGTCTTCGCCGATCACCGCTCGAAGCACCACTCTGCCTTCCCACCGGTTCGCGCGGGCCATGTGGGGGTAATGCTTCAGCTGCTCCACCTTGGTCCGGATCGTCTGAGCCAACCAGCCATAATCAGTCTTGGTCTGGGCAGTCTGACCCGGTTGGGCTGAGGGCCCGGGCTGAGACGAGGGAGTCAAAGAGGCCACAGTTGCGGGGAGCGCCTGGGGTGCCGGGATATCCTGGACCTGAGCCTGAGGACTGGTCTGGATGGCTTGTGTCTCGACTGCCGACCGGGCTTGGGCTGCAGGGGCGTTGGCCACGACAGGAGGCGCTGCGGAGTGAGTTGAGGGAGCCGGGGTCGGAGGTGCGACAGGCGCGGCGACAGGTTCCGATGGCGCCGGTCCCTGTTGCGTGCCGGCCTCACTGGCTGTCGGTATCGGTTCGGCAGGCTTGACCACCGGCGCCGGCTGTGCGCTCTGTTGTCGGATGGGAGGAACCGGTTGCGTGGGCGTTGCGTCGGCTTTGACGGGCCGGGCCTGTGTCGGAGGCATCGGCTTGCTTGGTTGGGCCGTGGCCGGTTGAGCGTGGCTGAGTGATTCGGCAGACGTCCGGGACTCGACCTTGGAGACGACCCATCGAAACGGCTCCGGTTGGGGCGCCAAACGCAAGTCTGCAACCATGACGATCGCGGCCCCGACGGCCAATCCATGAAGGAGCAGACTGACGGCCCAGCTCCAGACACGGGCTTGGACTTCCCCGGCACGGTGCAACGCATGCACGGTCACGAACGGACGACCTCCAGGCTGACTTGCTGGAATCCCAATCCGCGAACTTCATCCACCAATTGGACAAATCGTTCCAGCAACGTGACGCGGTCGGCGCGCACGACGACCAGGGATTCGCGCGGGTGGGGAAACAACGCGCCCTTGAGCTCATCCTGCGTGACGGGCCGATCGTTCATGTACAGGTGTCCGTCCGCCGTGAGGGTGATGACCAGCGGGACGTCTTTCCGGTCCCCCGCCTCCTTGGCCTTGGCGAGGTCCACGGGGATCTGGCCGGTCGTGATGAATGTCGCCGTGGTGAGGACGATCACCAGCAGTACCAGCATGACGTCCACGAGGGGGATGACGTTGATCTGGTCCAGTTCACGATCCATGTTGCACCTTGTATTGGGTGACCAGCTCGGTCACGCGGCGGCGCAGGACGTTGTTCATGACCACGCAGGGAATGGCGACGAGCAGGCCGGCGGCGGTGGCCTTGAGAGCCAGGCTGAGGCCGATCATGATCGTGCTGACCGCCATCGTGCCCGAGGTGCCCATTGTGTGAAACGTGAGCATGATGCCTAGGACCGTGCCCAGCAGGCCGATATAGGGCGCATTGGCCGCGACCGTGCCGATGACGACCAGCCGTTTCGTCAGGGCCAACTCGAAGATCTGGAGGTTCGGGTATTGGGCCGGATCAATGCGGCGGTAGAAGAACCAACGCTCGACCGCGACCGCGACGGCCCAGAGACTGAGGGCCAGCAACAGGCCGATCACACCGTAGTCCACCGTTTCTTTCAGGGCATCCATCGAGATTCTCCAGAGTCGTTAAGCTATCACAAGTCTTGCAAATGAGTCTATGTAGCATCGGGCGGGGTCTGCGCAGGCCGGGCTATGTGGGCGTCGGGTGGCCCTGTTCGAACAGGACGGTGTGCGTGGCCAGGACTTGCACGTTCACGAACGTACCGATGGGGTAGATACTGGTCGAGGTTTCACTGCTGTGCAGGATGTCTCCCGAAGACAGTTGGACGGTGTAGAGATTCTCCGATCCCCGAAACTGCCGGGCCGTGATGCGGGCGGTGCCTTGCTCGGACGGGGCAATGTGCACGTCATCCGGGCGGATCATAACCACCACCTTGGTGCCTGTCGCGAAGCGCTTGTGGTTCGGAAAGGGGCCGATCTCGGTGGTCACCTGGCCGTTCTCGATCAGGCCGGGGATAAAGTCGGCCTGGCCGACGAAGTCCGCGACGAAAGGGCTGGCGGGGGTATGGTAAATGGCTTCCGGCGAGTCGAACTGCTCCAAGCGTCCGTCGCGAAGGACAGCGACCCGGTCGGCCATGGCGAAGGCTTCTTCGTGGTCGTGGGTGACCAGGATCGCCGTCGTGTTGGTCTGTAACAACAGGTCGTATAATTCTTCCCGCATCTTGCCGGTCATGTCCGGGTCGAGATTGCTGAAGGGTTCATCGAGCAGCAAGACCGTCGGTTTCTGAGCCAGCGCCCGGGCGAGGGCCACCCGCTGCTGCTGTCCTCCGGACAGCTCGTGGGGGTAGCGTCGTTCCAACCCCGTCAGCCCGATCAATGCCAACATGGTGGAGACCCGAGCGAACCGTTCCTCCTTGGACAGGTCGCGGAGTCCGAAAGCGATGTTGTCCAGCACGCGCAAATGGGGGAATAACGCATAGTCCTGGAAGACCATGCCCACACGGCGCCGTTCGGTGGCCACGAGGGACTCCGGCGAGGACACGAGGCGGCCTTCCAGGTAGACCTCTCCCGCTGTGATCGGCTCGAATCCCGCAATAACCCGCAACGTGGTGGTCTTGCCGCATCCGGACGGGCCGAGCAGGCAGAGAATCTCCCCCTCACGGATGGCAAGGGAGATATCGCAAATCGCCGGTCGGGCCCGTTCGTAGGCGCAGGTGACATGGCGCAGCTCCAGCACCGTCGGGCAAGAAGGGACTTCCGGAAGCCGCCCTCCGGAGATCGCGTCATGGCGCTGACGTTGACCGAGCGACATCAGGTTACCCTTGGGAAAAACGAGTCTGAAAGTCGGCAAGTCGGCAAGTCGGAATCCCCCGACGGTACTATTTCAACTTCCACCATAATTTTTCGACTTTATGACTTTCCAACTTTTGAACTTACCATCAGGCTGCGCGCCAATCCTTCGCGACCAGCAGCAGAATCGCCGGGATGGTCATGGCCACGATCAGGAGCGCCGAGGGGGCGGCCAATTGATAGTATTCTTCGCTGGCTTCCAGCCAGACCCGCACGGCCAGGGTGTCATAGCCCACCGGGCGGAGGAGCAGCGTTGCCGGCAGCTCCTTCATACATTGCAGAAACATCAAGACCCAGGCGGCGATGAAACCGCCACGGATGAGGGGCAGGGTCACCGTCCGAAGCGTGCCGGCCGGCCCGTAGCCGAGGCTTCGCGCCGCTTCTTCAAGATTCGGTGTGACTTGTTGCAAGGCCGGCTCCATGGTCTGAAGTCCGGCCGGGAGAAAGTGCAGGACATAGGCGGCGACCAGCACCAGGATCGTGCCGTACCAGAAGGGAGCGAGGTGGGAAACCAGGACCAGCAAGGCCAGGGCGCCAACCGGACCGGGCAAGACGTAGCCGGCGTAGACCGCTTGTGTGCAGAGGATGTGGAGCTTCGACGGTCGCCGGCTTGCCGCGTAGGCCAGCGGCGTGCCGATGACGATCGCCAGCGTGGCGGCCGACCCAGACAGGAGGAGGCTGTTCGCGATGAATCCCAGAAACCTGGCGTCCAGCGCTCCGTCCGCCAGCGCCGCGAGGCTCCACTTGATGAGGAGCCAGGCCGGCATGCCGAATGAGGCGCCGAACACGGCGGCCGCGTATGTCGTCGAGAGCCACGCGCCCAACGGAGGCAGCGCTTTGCGGGCCGGCGCGCGATAGCGGCCGGTGGTCTGGTAGAACCGGCTTTGTTGACGGAACCACCGTTCGGCAATCAGGAAGAGCAGGGCGAGCAAGACCAGAAGCAGGCTCAATGAAGCGGCAGCGGCGTGATCGTAGCGCCCGCTCACTTGTTGGTATACGGCATAGGTGAAGGTCTGGAATCGGAGCAGCGACACGGCCCCGAAGTCTGAGACGACGTATAACACTACCAACGACAGGCCGGCCACGATGGCCGGGCGCATCAGCGGCAGGGTGACGCGGAGCCAGGTCTGGAGCCGCGAGGCGCCGCAGGCCTGCGCAACCTCCTCAAAGGCCACGTTGAAATTCATGAGGGCCGCCCGGCTCAGCAGATAGACGAAGGGAAAGGTGTCCAGGGTCATGACCAGCGTGGCGCCGGAGAGGCTGTGGGGCGGGAAGATCCTGGCGCCGGGTCCGGCCCAGGCTTGCCAGACCTGCTCGGCGGGGCCTCCGACCCCAAGCAGGTATGTGTAGATGTAAGCCAGCACATAGGTCGGCATGGCCAGCGGCAGCACCAGCGCCCATTCCCAAAACCGTCTGGCGGGAAACTCATAACGGACCACCAGCCAGGCCAAGGATACGCCCAGCAGGAGGGTGCCGGTCGACACGCTCAGGGCCAGGGACCCGGTGTTGACCAGCAATTCGGGAATCCTCGTATTCCACAGACGGGTCCAGACGGTGGTGCCGGCCGATAGGGCCTGGTAGGTAACAAAGGCCAGGGGCAGGCAAATGAGGCCGGCAACGGTCAGCGCAAAAATTGAAAGAGGGGTGGGGGAGGCATGGCGGACTGTGGTGACCATGCAGCGTTAGCGGAGCCCTGCCTGCTCAATCAGCGCCATGGCCGGTTCCCGCAATTCGCCCAAGCGGGCCAGGGGAACCGATGCGATGCGGAAGGACTCGCGTTTGGGGAGGGCCGGATCGGCCGGGACTTCAGGACGGAGGGGATATTCCTTGTTCACATCCGCAAACAGCTTCTGGCCCTCGTGTGACACCAGAAACTCCACCAGCCGCTTCGCTGCGTCCAGCTTGCGGCTCTGCTTGATGATCCCGACTCCGGCAACGTTCATGATCGCACCCATGCCCTTGTCCTGCTGATCCAACATGTGGAGAGCGATGGGGGCGCCGGGATGGTCGGCCAGGTACCGGTAGAAGTAATAGTGGTTCACTAGGCCCAGGGCCACCTCTCCCTTCGCGAGGGCGTCCACGATCTGGGAACTCTTCCCGTAGACGAACGTGCCGGCGTTGGCTTTGAGCCCGAGTAGGAACTGCTGGGTCCGCTCGTCGCCCTGGGCCGCCTTGATCACCGACACCCCGGCTTGCAGGTACTCGCTGCCTGCGTTGGGGATGGCGATCTTGCCTTTCCAGCGGGGGGCTGCCAAGTCCAGGACCGACCGAACATCGCCCGGCTTGACCAGATTGGTGTTGTAGACCAGGGTCCAGAAGCGTCCGGACAGCCCGATCCAGCTGCCATCCGCGGCCCTGAAGGTGGGCGGAATGGCTTGCTCGATTTCCTTCATGTGCAGAGGCTGCAAAAGCCCCAACTCCCGGGCCCGCTCCAGGCTGCCGGCATCGTTGGTAATCAGCAGGTCGGCGGGGGTGCGGTCTCCCTCGGCTTGCAGCCGGTTCACCAGTTCCGTGGTGCCGGAGGAGAGGAGTTCCACCTGGATGCCGGTCTTGGTCTGGAAGGCATCCAGGACCGGCTTGATGAGCTTTTCAGCCCGCCCTGAGTAGACGATCAGCTTGTCGGCGGCGGCGCTCTCACCGATGAGTCCCGGGAGACCGCTGAACAGCAGGGCTGCAAAGAAGCTCAGAAGCGCAAGGAAGCTCCGGCGACCAAGGCGATGGGTGGGGGGGCAGATAGAGGGCTGTCGGTGCGACTTCATTGCCTATCCAATGCGATAGAGTGAAAATGAAATTGATTCACCATCTCAATACGGTAACAAAAAAAACCGGCTGCGTCAATGACGGCAAGTTGCGCAGACGCCGTACAGTTCCAGCTTGTGAGTTTTAATGGTGAACCCATTCCGTTTGGCGACTTCCTCTTGCAGCCGTTCGATATCGCAGTTTTCAAATTCGACGATCTTGCCGCAGTCCGTACAGATCAAATGATCGTGATGTCCCTTGTGCGAGATGTTGTCGTACTGGGTCTGCGTGCCGAAATGGCGCGCCTGCGCCAGGCCTGCCTCGCAAAACAGATTCAAGGTTCGATAGATGGTCGCCAGCCCGATATGAGGGTCTTTCTTGGCCAACATGCGATACATCTGCTCCGCCGTGATGTGCTCCATCTTGAGGAACACGGAGAGTATTTGTTCGCGCTGGCGGGTCAACTTCAGTTGATGCTTGGCCAGGTGATCCCTCAGCAGGAGGGTCTCTTTGAGGTCTTTGTGCATAGGCGTCACGAGTTGATAATTGATTATTAAAAACCAAAACGGCTAATGGGTCAAGCAAGAGTTTTTATGGAAGCGCACGCGATGGGCCGGCGTCATGACGGACGTGTCGAGCCCTGTCCGGTTGCGTTGACGGGCCTGCGATCGGCGGACTATAGTGGCACGAGGTCGCATGATGACCGGATCCTTTCGGGTCAGCGGCGCTGCGGAATGACGGTCGGCTGGGTGGGAAATGCGACAAGCTCATCAGATGACGATTGATCGGACGCTGTTGGTCTATCTGCTGCACCTGGCCGAGCCGCATGGGTTGATGAGCGACGTGAAGCTTCAGCAACTGGCGTTCCTCTGCGAACTGCAACTGTTCGGCAAGGGGACCAAGGGCCTGCATTTCGAGTTTTTCCGTTATGCCTACGGTGCGTTCAGCAAGGACCTGGACAACGATCTGCTCTCGCTCCGTCGCAAGGAACGGATTGAGAATTTCAGCCTGGCCGACAAGGCCGAGCCGGTCCTTCAGATTCTGAAGGACGCGGTGGCTGGGGTGGAAACGAATGAACGGGTCATCGAGATTATCGACGCCGTGGCGGGCACCTACGCGCCGCAAGACAGCGGCGCGATCACCCAATCGGTCGAAGCGGTCGAAATTTCCGTGCCGGAGCAGCCCGAGTTCAAGCTGGCGATCCGGGATATTTCTTTCCACACGACGCTGCTGGTTCCGTCCCGCATCGAGGTCCAGAGCGAATTCACGCTCCCCCCTCCGGTGCTGGCCAAGCTCAACGCCGCGCTCGGGTATTAGCGCAATCCTCGTCACGGTGCGGCGGGTAACCCATACAGCCGGCCGTACTTCTCTTCGAGATACGCAAGAAAGGGCTCGGGGTTCAGGGGACTCCCGGTCACGCGCCGGATCAGGTGATCGGTGGTGAAGGTGCGGCCCCACCGGTGCACTTTCTGGTTGAGCCACTTTGTCAGCACGGTGAGCCGGCCCGCTGCGATCTCCTCCTCCAGCCCCTGAATGTCACGCCGCGCCTGCTCATAGAGCTGCACGGAGTAGAGATTGCCCAGCGCATAGGTCGGGAAGTAGCCGATCGCGCCCAAGGACCAGTGGACATCCTGCAGGACCCCTTCCGCGTCCGTCGGCGGGACGAGGCCCAGGTAGTCGCGCATCTTGTCGTTCCACGCGGCGGGCAAATCCTCCACGGCGATCCGGCCCTCGATCAGATCCCGCTCGATCTCGAACCGCAGCATGATGTGGAGATTGTAGGTCAGCTCGTCGGCTTCCACCCGGATGAGCGAGGGTTGCACGCGGTTGATGGCCGCATAGAACCGATCCAGTTCCACGGCCAGCAACTGTTCGGGGAACAGCTGCTGCAGCAACGGATAGAAGCAGCGCCAGAAAGGACGGGAGCGGCCCACGCAATTCTCCCAGAGCCGGGATTGGCTTTCGTGAATTCCGAGGGAGAGGGCCTCGCCCAAGGGGGTCCCATAGCGTTCCTGGTCCAACCCCTGGTCGTAGAGGCCGTGCCCGCCTTCATGGATGCAGCTGAACAGGCAGGAGGAGAACTCCTTTTCATGGACGCGCGTGGTCACGCGCACGTCGGTCGGGTGGAAGGAGGTGGTGAAGGGATGGGCCGACAGGTCCAAGCGACCCCAGTTGAAGTCGTAGCCCATCGCGGTCAGCACCAGCTTGCCGAATTCCACCTGACGGGCTTGATCGTAGGCCTGAACGAGCACGGCATCGTCGACCGCGACGCGGCTGGCCGTCACCCGGTTGAGCAGCGGCACCAGCCTGGCTTTCAAGGTCGCAAAGAGCGGGGTCAGCGTGGCCACGGTGGCGCCCGGCTCGTAATTGTCCAGCAGCGCGTCATAGGGAGAGTCTCGGTAGCCCAGGTACTGGGTTTCTTCCAGTTTGAGCGCGACGATGGTGCGGAGATTCGGCAGAAACCGCTTGAAGGCATTCTGCGCCCTGGCCTCGGTCCAGACCTGCTGGGCGAGCGAAGATTCCCGTCCCAGCCGTTTGACGAAATCGGAGGGAAGTTTCTTGGCGCGGCTGAAGTCGCGCCAGGTTTCTCGCAGCAATGCGCGGGAGGGTTCGTCCCAGGCATCACCCGGTTGATCTCTGGCCTGGCCGGTCGCCGGGTCGATCCATGGGGCGAGCAGGGCTTCAACCTCCGGCGAGACCAGCTTGTCGTGAGCCAGCCCTTGCAGCGTGGCCAACTGGTCGGCCCGGGCCTGGCCGCCGCCGGGCGGCATGTAGGTTTCCTGGTCCCAGGAAAGGAGCGATGCGGCGCTGTTCAGGTGCTGGACCTCGCGCAGGTGGGCCAGGAGAGGTTGCAATGTCTCCAACGTTCGCACGCGATATCCTCCGTCGTACATTTGCAGGAATGCTATGATAGGCGGCCAGTCTACGCAACGGACAGGGCCTTTTCAATCTTCATGGAGGGCGAGGCATGAAGGCGTTGGTGAATCCGGATATCGAAGCCTATGCGGAAGCCCACTCGACTTCCGAGTCGGACCTGTGCCGGGCGTTGCGCGAGGAGACCTACAGGACGATGGAATGCCCCCACATGGTCGTGGGGCCCTTGGAAGGCGCCTTCCTGAAAATGATGGTGCAGCTCGTGCAAGCCAAGTTGGTGCTGGAACTCGGCATGTTTACCGGCTATAGCGCGCTCGCCATGGCCGAGGCCCTGCCGGAAGCTGGCCGCCTCGTCACCTGCGAGATCGAGCCGGGACCGGCTGCCCTGGCCAGGCGGTATTTTGCGAAAAGCCCCCATGGCCGCAAGATCGAGATCAAAATGGGCCCGGCGCTGGAGACCTTGCGCGGGCTGGCCGGACCCTTCGACCTGATTTTCATTGATGCGGACAAGATGAACTACCTCAACTATTACCGGCGGGCCATGGAGTTGGTGTCCCCGACGGGCGTCATCCTGATCGACAACGTGCTCTGGGACGGCGACGTGCTGATCCAGCCTCCGCCGGACCAGAAGACCGCGATGATCCAGGAACTCAACCGGACGGTAGCGGCCGATCCGCGCGTGGCGAGCGTGTTGGTGACGATTCGGGACGGCCTGCTGGTCGTGCGGCCAGTAGGACGCTGAAAAAGGTCCCCAACTTTGTTCTCGGGCGCTCGAACCCCTCAACGAACGGAACGGCAAAGCTGAAGGCAAAGTACCTATCCGCTCGCATGTGATCGAAGCGAGCGGTTCAAGCGAAGCTTGGTATGTACCTCCTCGGGGTCCTCACGCCCTGCGGCCTCGTTGGATGACCTTTTTGAGCGTCCTGAATATTTGTATTGGGAAAAGAGGGCAGGGCAGTTTAACTGCTAAGGGATAAGAGAGAAAGAAGTAACCACCGATGCAGGCTGGAATAGCCGATCACGTCTGGAAGATGAATGATATCGTCGGGCTCTTAGGCTAGAATCCTCAGTTAAAAGGAGGAGACGATGAGCTTTATTTGGAAAACAATTCCAAAGCACAAGCGAAAAAGACTGCTCTGCAAGAGATGCAAGAATCCGCTAGTTGAACTGATTAGGCAACCTTCGACCGACAAAATATTAGTAAAGTGCCCGCTCTGCGATGGAAGAGGTGTGCCGATAGGGCTGTATCTTTAGGGGGAACCAAACTTTACCAGTACCTATTCGAGAGCATGCTTGACGGAGAAAGTGGCTGTTTTGTATACGCCGGTCTGGAATGAGTAAACCATCTGAGACAGCGGCCCATGCCGCGCTGATTTCGGCTGCGGTCCTGTGGGGCGGGTCGATCGTCGCGCAGAAGATGGCGTTGACCTCCTTCTCGGCGGTCGAGGCGTCGGTCCTGCGCGATCTCGGAGGGTTGGCGATCCTCCTGCCTTTGTGGTGGTGGCAGGAAGGGAGGCTGGCTCAGCTCAGCCGTCGCGACGGCTGGATGCTTGCGCTCCTCGGCCTTGGCGTTCTGGGCAATCACTTGTTGATCCTCTTCGGTCTCCGGTATATCGGCGGGGCCGCCGCCGGCGTCATCATCGGCGCGAGCCCCGTAGTGACCGCGCTCCTGTCTTCGGTGCTGATTCAGGATGTGCCGTTGCGCGCGGTCTGGGCCGGCGCTCTGCTGTCCTTTGCCGGGGTGGGATTGGTGTCGGTTGCCGGGTTCCGCAGCGTCGGAGAGCAACCCTTGGTCGGCGGGGTCCTGGTGTTTCTCGGCGTGGCGAGTTGGGCGCTC